>NZ_CP009130.1 GCF_000785555.1 Planococcus sp. PAMC 21323
TACGAAAATTCCATAAAAAAAAGCAACGAATTATCTATGGCTAAGTTATATCAAGGATTGACCCTCAATCAAATGCAGTTGCTTGCATACTCTATTTTTTGCACACAAAAAAATGGAGTTACAGAATTTCGCAAAACTGATTTTGAAGAAAAATTTGGTGTACTTCAATATCGAACAGAAGACGCCTTAAAAGATTCTGATAAAATCACGAGTATAAAATTTAGTACAGTCGATATGGAAAATGAAAAGTTCAAATTTTGGAATGCCTTTATAGGCATGGGATATGACAAAGGATTATTTACCTTTGAATGGAGTCCAAAAATGCTTCCACATATTTTAGAAGTTAAAGAAAAATACTACGTAACAACAGATTTAACCATTGCTTCAAATTTTAAAAGTAGTTTCTCTTGGACACTATACGATTACTTAAAAGCGCATTATGGCTGCTGGTATAAAAATATTTCTAAAAATGAATTGATGGAGTTATTTGGTGTACAAGATATCAATAGCTATCAGATCAATACGGCAATGTTCAAAAAACGTGTACTAGATATTGCTATCAAAGAAATTAATGAGCATACCGAACTCGAAGTGTCATATAAAAGTTTAAAAGAAGGTCGTACAATCACCGGCTTTAAAATAGATTGGTCAAATGGCACAAAGTTAACCAGTGCAACCAAAAAGCAAATCAACGAAATTAAAAATATCGTTGATACTTCTTTCGATAATATGTTCCAATACGTGGATTTAGACAATACTCAAGATAGACAGAGAGCAATAGACTTGGTACGGAAAATCGAGAAGTTGCGAATTTTCACAGGTGATGATATTGGAATTACAAACGAAAAAGCGAGCCAATTAATTCAAACAGCTATATTAGATTTCAAGCGATTAAATCATTTGCTAGAAAAAAATAATCTTGAACTTTCTCGAGATACGGTTAAAAAAGTAGAATTTTATAATTGGCTCGAAGATAAGGGATAAAAAGAGGGAATTTATGCAGTATAACCGAATAAGTAGTTTTAGTCTTATTGCATTCTAAGCATGGGGGGAGCTATCTTGGATACAAGAACAGGTTATATTTTAGGATCTTTATTTATGTTAACTAGTGGATTAATTTTCACGATTGAACGTTTAACTGCATATGTTTATTGGACTGGGCAAGTAAATACTGGACAGTGGGATACCGTACCTCAAACTTTCTCTTTTTTTGACAACCTTTTTATACCGTTATTTTTCATTGTTGGTCTCGGCCTTATTGCTGTGTCTTTTGAGAGAAACAGAATGTAACAAATAAATCAATAAATGAGATTATCGAATAAACAAAAAAGAGTAGCTGCAGCTACTCTTTTTTGTTTATAGATTTGAGATAAGTAAAATGACGAATGCAAGCGAGTATTTTTTATTTCACTATTGATTTTAATCGGTACAGAACTGTACCAATACCTCGTAGAGCCTTCATTTTGCACATGGTACATGTCAAAATACCGAGAAGGTTACTTTGTCAAAGTAACAAACGGTCTGATATAATTTTGTTCAGAGGTGATGGGTATATGAGTATGAGTATTTCATGTCAGAAATCTTCAACAAGAACGAACATCAAACACAACAACCGACAGATGAGTGAGAAGGAAAAAGAACAGAACAAGCACATCGATCCGACTCGTTCTCATCAAAATAAATACTTAGTTCAAGAAAATCTAAAAAATTTATATGAAAAAGAATTTGGAGAAGCGTTGAAAAAGTACAACGCGAAACAGACAAGGCAAGACCGAAAAATTCCGGATTACTACAAGCACATTCAGTCGAGTAAAAAGACATCAGTTCAACAAGAAATGATTATTCAAGTCGGAGACAAAGATGATTTTTCTAGTAACGAAAAAAGAGAAATTGCAAATGACGTACTGCAGAAATGGTTTGATGGATTTGAAAAGCGAAATCCAAATTTAAAAATCTACAACGCTGTCATTCATAACGACGAAGCAAGTCCACATTTACATATCAACTTCGTTCCAGTTGCTGGCGAGTACAAACGAGGAATGGAAAAACAAGTTTCTTTCGATAAAGCCATTCTGCAACAGGATTCCATAATGAAAAAAGAACGGCCATTTGATCAGTGGCGTGAAAAAGAAGTAGATTTACTAGAAAAAATGCTGAAAGAACGTGGAATTGAACGAAAATTAGTTGGCAAAAATCAATACAAAGACGTCAATGACTACAAAGAGAAAAAAGATTTAGAGCGTGAAATCAAGCAATTGAAAGAAATCGTGCCCGATGAAAAAACCGTTGTTCCTTTTCTAAAAAAAGAAGTTGAAACCGAAGTGGTTCAAAAATTTGTAGGGAAATCAGAAGTCATTGAACGTGAGACCGAAAATTACGTGTTGTCGCCTGAACAGTACAAAGAACTAACCGAACAGATTCATGCAGCTGTCGTTATCAAAAAGGATTATGAGCACTTAAAGACAACCGATCTAGCTAAAGAAAATGCACAGTTACGTATTGAAAAAGAAGATTTTAGACTTGATTTCAATCGAGTTGTTGAGAAATTCAACACGAAATTAGCTGACTACAACAAGTTAGAATATAAATACAACCGTTTAAAGACGTATGCAAGGGATTTGAAGCTTGAATTAACAACGACCTATCTTAGCGCTAAAGAGTTCATAAAAGAGCATACAGAGGACTCCAGGAGCTTCAAAGGAGCTTTTAAAAAGTTTGGAGACCTCGTTAAAGAAAAAACCTCGATGGTTCGAGACAAGAACGACTTAGAACCCAAAGTAAGTGAATTTGAACGAGTGCATACAAAGGAACTCGAAAAAGAGCGAGATAACGGATTGAGTCGATAATTCCATCTGCCTTTCTTGCTAACGCTTTTGAATTGCCGTAAACAAATTCTAATGAGCCTTCTAAGCTTTATAATTACTACAAACAGCCTTCTGTTTGGTTTTTATCTCAAAAAGCTTAGAAGGCTTTATATGGCTTTTTGAGATACATATTGTTTTTTCTATTTTTCACCATGAAATGGTGCTCCCTATATATATATTACTTTAAAAGATTACTTACATTACTTACATTTAAGGTGAGCTCTGACACTTAGAGCCACAAGGGATTCGACTTTTAAAAATAACTTTTACTCCCTTTTAAAATAACTTTTACTCCCTTTTGAAATAACTTTTTCTCCTTTTCAAAAATAACACGTTGATTTTTTCGTTATTTAAGTTCATATTTAAAATAACATGAAACTTTTAAAAGTTATTTTAGAACAGGAGTATTTGTTATAGTACGAGTAATTCAGCGTAAGAAAAATTATGTCACTGGGGGAATTATGATGGGGAGAGTAAATAGTAAAACGAAGTTGATTTCA